>NZ_JBFREB010000010.1:0-349 GCF_052114085.1 Leifsonia sp. RAF41 | reverse complement strand
ACCCTGATGATCCTGCTGCTCTTCGGCATCCTCGCGTGGGCCTGCTTCCGTCTCGTCAGCCGCACCCAGGACCGCTTCGTGCGCATCGCCGGGGTCGGCATCATGGCCTGGCTGCTCGGGCAGGCGATCATCAACATCGGCGCCGTCATCGGTCTCTTCCCGGTGATCGGTGTGCCGTTGCCGCTCGTGTCGGCGGGTGGCTCGTCCCTCGTGACGACCCTCTTCGCGCTCGGCATCCTGCTGTCCTTCGCCCGCAACGAGCCCGGCTGCAAGGCCCTGCTCGACGCCCGCCCCAGCCTCGTCCGTCGGTCGCTCTCGGTGCTCCCGTCCCGCGTCCGCCCTGTTCCGC
>NZ_JBFREB010000009.1:0-351 GCF_052114085.1 Leifsonia sp. RAF41 | reverse complement strand
GTTACATGCAGGATGATCCGGGTTACCAGCGGTTCTTCAGCTACATCTCGCTGTTCACCTTCTCGATGCTCACCCTGGTGATGAGCAACAACTTCCTGCAGCTGTTCTTCGGCTGGGAAGCAGTGGGCCTGGTGTCGTACCTGCTGATCGGTTTCTGGTTCAAGCGCCCGACCGCGATCTTCGCCAACATGAAGGCGTTCCTGGTCAACCGCGTCGGTGACTTCGGCTTCCTGCTGGGCATCGCCGGCGTGTTGTGGGTGTTCGGTACCCTGGACTACTCGCAGGTGTTCTCGCAGGCCGGCATGCTCGCCGACCCGCGCGCCCAGCTGCAGATCTGGGACGGCACCATGT
>NZ_JBFREB010000008.1:0-367 GCF_052114085.1 Leifsonia sp. RAF41 | reverse complement strand
GCTGCAGACTTACGACGTGGGCCGCCTCAATCCGGCGAGCAACTACGGCAAGCAGTTCGCGCTGCAGCAGCCGCGCGACGGCGAGCGCATCCCGACGCTGGCCGCGCTGTTCGCGCAGGTGCAGGCGCGCGGCGCCGACGCGGCAACGGTGCGCTTCAACATCGAGACCAAGATCGATCCGACCAGGCCGGAGGAAACCGCCGCGCCCGAGCCGATGGTGCGCGCGCTGCTCGCCGAGATCGACAAGGCGAAGATGGCAGGCCGCGTGACGATCCAGAGCTTCGACTGGCGCACGCTGGCGCTGGTCGGCAAGCTCGCGCCGCAATTGCCCCGCGCCTACCTGACGACGCCCCGCACGCTGAAGGAC
>NZ_JBFREB010000007.1:0-376 GCF_052114085.1 Leifsonia sp. RAF41 | reverse complement strand
ACCGCATGCCGACCACCGAGACACACTTCGAATTGACCGCCAACGACGGCGTCACGGTGGAGTCCCATCGCTGGCAGGGCGCGACGCAGCGCGCGGTCATCCAATTGGCGCACGGCATGGGCGAACATTCGCTGCGCTATCGGCACCTGGCGGACGCGCTGGTGCAGGCCGGCTACGTGGTGTATTCGAACGAGCATCGCGGCCACGGCAAGGGCGCCTCGGCGCGCGGTGAGCTGGGGGAGTTCGGCCCGCGCGGTTTCGCCGGGCTGGTGGATGACATGGCGCTGCTGAGCCGCCACGTGCGCGGCGTGCATCCGGGCCTGCCGCTGATCCTTGTGGGCCACAGCATGGGCTCGTTCGCCACGCAGTACTACCT
>NZ_JBFREB010000006.1:0-385 GCF_052114085.1 Leifsonia sp. RAF41 | reverse complement strand
CTCAGCAACCGCTTCGGCTGACAACGCGCATGCCGAAGCGGCCGCGCAAGGAAATCAACTCTTGGGGATCGACATGAAGATTGCAATCATCGGCGCGGGCGCCATCGGCGGACTGGTCGGCGCAAAGCTCGCGCTGGCCGGCGAGGACGTGACGTTCATCGTGCGCGGCGCCAACCTCGAAGCCATCGGCAGGAACGGCATCAAGCTGGTCTCGGCCGAGGGCGAAGAACAGGTGGCGCGCAACGTCAAGGCCACCGACCGCTACGACGAGGCGGGTCCGCAGGACATCGTCGTGCTCGCCATGAAGGCCCACCAGGTCGAGGCGGTGGCGAACGACGTGCCCAAGCTGTTCGGGCCCGACACGGTGGTCGTGACGATGCAGAAC
>NZ_JBFREB010000005.1:0-394 GCF_052114085.1 Leifsonia sp. RAF41 | reverse complement strand
ACCGATGGTGGCACCGGATGGGCGGCAACTGGTGTTCAGTTCCGATCGTTCCGGCAGCTTCGCCCTGTGGTGGGCCGACATGCAGCGGCCGGAGTCGCTGCGGCCGATCGAGGGGCTGAAGCCCGAGGCACGGCAGGCGCCCGACTGGTCGGCCGACAGCCGGCATCTGCTGGTGGTGGGCCGCGATGAGCATGGCGAAGCGGTTGTCTACGAGATCGCACCGCGCGATGAACAACTGCATCGCCTTCCGGTTCCCGCCGAGCAGCCATTGCAGGCGTTGTACGGCGCAGACGCGGAGCAGCTGCTGGTGGTCGAACGTGATGCCGACCAGCACACCCGCTTGAGCCTGTTCGACCGCAGCGCGCAGCCATGGCGGCGGTTGGCCAGCCTGGAA
>NZ_JBFREB010000003.1:0-407 GCF_052114085.1 Leifsonia sp. RAF41 | reverse complement strand
CTCCGGGGATAACAGGCTGATACCGCCCAAGAGTTCATATCGACGGCGGTGTTTGGCACCTCGATGTCGGCTCATCWCATCCTGGGGCTGTAGCCGGTCCCAAGGGTATGGCTGTTCGCCATTTAAAGAGGTACGTGAGCTGGGTTTAAAACGTCGTGAGACAGTTTGGTCCCTATCTGCCGTGGGTGTACGAGACTTGAGAGGATCTGTCCCTAGTACGAGAGGACCGGGATGGACACACCTCTGGTGGACCTGTCATGGCGCCAGCTGTGCAGCAGGGTAGCTAAGTGTGGAAKAGATAACCGCTGAAAGCATCTAAGCGSGAAACTCGCCTGAAGATGAGGATTCCCTGGAGCCTTGAGCTCCTTGAAGGGTCGTTCGAGACCAGGACGTTGATAGGCTGGGTG
>NZ_JBFREB010000002.1:0-541 GCF_052114085.1 Leifsonia sp. RAF41 | reverse complement strand
GTCCAGAGCTGCCCTCGCCTCAGGAGGTAGGCATGTATGTGACGGGACGATGGGTTTCAACCAATGTTGTCGGCACGATGTTCGTCGCCTGGCTCGTTGGAGTTGTCATCTTCGTGGCCGTCATCGTGTGGCAGCGCCGGAAGTCCTGGTGGAGCGAGCGTCTGACAGACATCGCGTCCGCCGCCGGCCAGTCTTAGAGGCCCGGCGGCGTCCTTGTCTGTATGCATTCAGCCCCCCTTGCGTCTGCCTCGCAGAGACAAGTCACGAGGACGCTGACCAACTGTTCCTGCGATTCGCTTCGCCCGGCCTCTTGAAAAGCCTGAATGCAAGAAACCACGCCGTTGAAGGATTTGATGCCAGTCGCTTGACCTTCACACGATGTCAAGCCTGAAACTGGAACCACTTTCAATCAAGGAGTCTCTCATGCAAGAGTTCATCATCCAGTCAATGTCCTGCGGTGGCTGCGCGAGCCGGATCGCCCAGGCCGTCAAGAATCTGGACGCCGCAGCGAAGATCGAAGTCGACCTGCCGACCAAGACGG